>NZ_JASPHV020000019.1:0-44382 GCF_030229435.2 Corynebacterium sp. MSK122
TCGTGGGCTCGGAGATGTGTATAAGAGACAGCCTGCAGCACCTGCCGCACCCGCAGCGCCGGCTGCGCCCGCACCAAGTACACCACCTGCTCCGTCGACGCCGACCCCGCCAGCTGCACCGCAGACTCCCCAAGCACCGGCAGCTCCCACAGCACCAAGCGCGCCCACAACGCCCGCGGCCCCGACCGCACCAGCTGCGCCACCAGCTCCCCAAGCACCAGCGGCACCAGCCGCTCCCGCGGCACCGAGCGTTCCCACCCCTCCAAGTGCTCCAGCAGCACCTGCGCCAAAGGCACCAGCAGCTCCAACACCGCCAAGCGCACCTACCCCACCTAGTGCTCCAGCATCACCAGCAGCTCCCGCTGCACCGAGCGCTCCTACCCCGCCAAGTACCCCGCCGGCACCGCCGGCGGCTCCGGCACCACCGGCGTCGGAAAGCGTGCCCAAGCCACCTGAATCTGAGTAGGCGCGCAGGGGCATTGGTGCGTACGCTGTAGTCCATGCATTTTAATGCGGGACTCCCCACCGATGCCCTGCTGCTGGCGGCAGGAGCAACCGAAAATACAAATTCCCTCGTCTCTTTCGCCTGGATTATGGCCGCGGCTCTACTCGCGCCGCTGGTCTCCTATATGTTGGGCTACCGCCTGCCGTCGGTGGCCCTCTTGCTGATTTTCGGCATGATTATTGGCCCTTCCGTCCTCGACCTCGCGGCCGAGGACGAAGGAATCGAAATGCTCAAGGAACTCGGCGTGGGCGCGCTGTTCCTCCTCGCCGGCTTTGAGATTCAAATCTCTACCCTCAAAACCAAGGAAGCCGGAACGGCGCTATCCACCTGGGCAATCTGTGCCCTCGCCTGTGGGGTAGGCGCCTACTTCTTGGTGGATAACGTGCCAGGTGCCATCGTCGTCGCCTTGGCGCTTACATCAACGGCGCTGGGCACGCTCACACCGATGCTGAAACAGGACCGCATTCTGGGCACCAAGGTGGGCAATTCCGTGATGATTCATGGTGCCATTGGTGAGGTCGCCCCCATTACCGCAATGGCACTCTTACTGGGTACTCGTTCCACGCTGACGACGATGATCATTTTGTTGTTCTTCATCATCATCGCCGTTGCCGTCGCCGTCATGCCAGCGGCCATCGCCTCGACCATCCCTTGGGTGAAGACCGCCTTTATCTCTGGTGCGGGCTCTACCAATCAGACGATTTTGCGTCTTATCATCCTGATTCTGGCCATTCTTATGGCCGTTACGGCAGTCTTTGAACTCGATATTGTGCTCGGTGCCTTTGCCGCTGGCATTATTTTGAACCGCATCATCCCGGATGAATTCCACCGCCGCCTTGAGCACCGCCTCGATGTGGTGTTTTATTCGATGCTTATCCCAGTCTTCTTTGTGGTTTCTGGCATGAGCATTAGCTGGGATACCATCGCTCATAATCCGTGGAAGGTACTGGGCATTCCAGCTCTCATTTTGGTAACCCGTGGCCTGCCCGTCTTCTTGCGCGAAAATGTTGGGCATACCGGATCTGATATTGAAACCTTCCGCCAGCGCCTCCAAGTAGGTTTGTATTCCGCCACCGGTCTGCCAATCATCGTGGCAGTGACCACCTTGGCGGTGAACTCGAAGATTATGGAACCCGAAAATGCCTCCATCTTTGTCTCCGGCGGCGCACTTACCGTCGCCATCTTCCCATTCCTGGCCAGCCTGGTGGGCGGAAACGAGCAAGAAAAGAAGGACGAGAAGACCCCTAACGCTGAAACCAAGGACCTATAGGCCGCGTTCGCTGAGAGCACGTCCCTACAAGGGCAGAATTTTCCTAGACTGGAAGATGTGAGTAATAACTTTGGTTCTTCCCCTATCAATCGGACGCTGCGCCTGTCCGATTCCGAGCGCAACGATGCCATCAATGACCTCGCCCGCGCCGTGGGTGAAGGCCGGTTAACCATGGAGGAGTTCGAGGACCGCTCGGACGATGTCATGCGCGCCAGCACCCACCAAGATCTCGTGCCCGTCTTCCAAGACATTCCGGCGCGTGGTTCCCACGAGGTCAAGATTTATTCTCAGGGAGAAGTCACGCGCGCGCATAATGCAGGCAAGAAACCGAAGTTTGCGACTGCCCTTTCCGGCTCTGTGGTGCTTGCGGTAGCAAGCCCTACGCTTATCTTAATGAGCGCTACCATGAGCAACCCATGGCTTCTGCTCGGAGGCGCGGTGACAGCCGCCCTCATTCCAATTTTGTGGATCATGCTCTACGCGGCCAAGGTGGGTCCGTCTTCCTGGCACGCCCCATCCGTGCGTCAGATTGAGCGGCAGCAGTTGCGCGAGATTCGTGCCCTCACAGCGCATGAGCGCGCGCAGCAAAAAATGATCGAGGAAAAAATGTGGGCCGATCGCCGTATGCAAGCTGGCGAAATTACCGGCCAAGCCATGGATCTGGCCAAGCGGAAGTTCAGCGAGTGGAATAAAAAATAGTCATCGCCGGTGTTGAAGCATTTTGTGTAGCTGTGAATCGTGGCACAATATTTCCATGACTTCTCCCAAACACCGCATCTTTGACCAGTCCGACAAACTCAAGGGCGTCGCGTATGACATCCGCGGCGAGGTCTCTGCGGAAGCGGAACGCATGGAGCTCGATGGCCACACCATCTTGAAACTCAACACCGGTAACCCGGCCGTCTTTGGCTTCGAAGCACCCGATGTCATCATGCGCGATATGATCGCTGCCCTGCCTACTTCCCAGGGCTATTCCACTTCCAAGGGAATCATTCCTGCCCGCCGATCCATCGTTACCCGCTACGAGCTGGAGGACTTCCCGCCCTTCGATATCAACGATGTCTTCTTGGGCAATGGCGTCTCCGAGCTCATCAGCATGACCACCCAAGCGCTGCTCAATAACGGCGATGAGGTTCTCATCCCGGCACCGGATTATCCATTGTGGACCGCAGCTACGTCCCTGGCAGGTGGCACCCCAGTGCACTACCTGTGTGATGAGGACGATGATTGGAATCCATCCACCGAGGACATCGAGTCCAAGATTACGGATAAAACCAAGGCCATCGTGGTCATTAACCCGAATAACCCAACGGGTGCGGTCTACTCGCGCGAAGTGCTGCAGAAGATCGTCAATATCGCCCGCGATCATAACGTGCTCATCTTGGCCGATGAGATCTATGACCGCATTCTTTATGACGGCGCGCAGCACATCTCCATCGCTTCGCTAGCCCCTGACCTTCTCACCATCACGTTCAATGGCTTATCCAAGGCCTATCGCGTGTGTGGCTACCGTGCCGGCTGGATGGTACTTACCGGCCCTAAGCACCACGCTCGTGGCTTCATCGAAGGCCTTGAGCTTCTGGCCGGAACGCGCCTGTGCCCGAATGTGCCAGCGCAGCACGCTATCCAGGTGGCGCTAGGTGGCCGGCAGTCCATCTACGAGCTCACCGGTACCGGCGGGCGCCTTTTGCGCCAGCGCAATATCGCCTACGAGAAGCTCAATGAGATTCCCGGCGTTTCCGCGGTAAAGCCTATGGGCTCGCTCTACCTCTTCCCGCGCCTGGATCCGAATGTGTATGAAATCCATGATGATGCCAAACTCATGCTGGATATTTTGAAGGCGGAAAAGATCCTCATGGTGCAGGGAACCGGCTTCAACTGGCCGAACCCAGATCACTTCCGCGTAGTCACGCTGCCGTGGGCATCCCAGATCGAAAACGCCATCGAGCGTCTTGGCAACTTCCTGGTGAGCTATAAGCAGTAGCTTTCTCCCCCACCAGTTGCTAATGATACTGATAATCCATAACAATATGGTGCATGGGAAGACATTCTGCGGCACCTAAGCCTCAGCCGACACCTAGTTCATGGCGTCGGCTTTCTACTTCGATAACTCAGCATCCATGGCGATTAACTTTGCTCGGCGTGCTCGTTACAGCGCTTATTGCCACCATTGCGGGCATGGCATTGCTGTGGCCTCAGAGTCCCGCCTCCGAGCACACCTCCACTGATTTTCAGCAAACCTATGCCCTCAACCACCCACAGGTCGAGGGCACGGTTGATACGACAGACCACTCGGCTTGCCAATCGGAACTTACTGGGCAGGCCTTCGATACGCCGCCACTTATTCCCGGGACTGAGGAAGTGCAGTGCGACCGTGCCCTGGTCAACATCACCTCCGGCGAGGACGAAGGACGTATGACCCAATTGGTCACCCACGGCAATGCCGGCGATCCGCAGCTTAAACCGGGCGACAAAATTATTCTTTCCAAGGCTAATGACCCTTCCGGTGCTGTGTCCTATGCTTTCGCTGATTATCAGCGCACCGGAAACCTAGCTCTGTGGGCGGTTATCGTGGCCGTCGTCATTATCGCTTTTGCGGCCTGGCATGGCGTGCGCGCCCTTATCGGCTTGGCGCTCAGCCTAGGCGTGATCTTTGGGTTCCTCGTCCCCGCTCTTATCGACGCCCATAACCCCCTCTGGTCCGCCCTTGTCGCCTGTTCCGCCATCATCCTGCTCGCCGTACCTCTCGTCCACGGACTGAATTGGAAATCGGCATCGGCGGTGGGCGGCTCCCTTATCGCTCTCATTCTTGCAGCAGCGTTAGCGTGGGCCGCAATCGATAGTTCGCAGCTACAAGGCTATAGTTCCGAGGACAACCTGAAGCTACTTCTTTATATGCCCAACGTGTCCATCGTGGGCGTGCTCTTATGCGGTTTTGTGGTCGGTGCCTTGGGCAGCCTTGCCGACGTCGCCGTGGCCCAAGCATCCACCATTACCGAACTCCACGGAGCGGACCCTGATGCCCGCCCTTCACAGCTTTTCCTCTCCGCAATGAAGGTGGGCCGCGACCATATTGCCTCAATGGTTTATACGCTAATTCTGACCTATACCGGTGCGACCTTGCCACTGCTCATGCTGATCACCGCAGCGGAGCGCCCCGCAGGCCAGATTTTAAGCAGCGATCTCGTCGCAACGGAGCTGCTGCGTTCCGGAGTAGGTGCGATGGCATTGACCCTCGCGGTTCCCATCACTACAGCCATTGCAGCTTTCACAGTGCCACAGCGCGCACAAGCTTAGGGCCCTTATGCAGAAGGCTGAGCAGCGAAATAATCACACTGCTCAGCCTTTGTATCTCAGAAGTAGAGGGCCTAGAGGGTGCGCCCCAAGGCCTCAACCTTCCAGCCTGCCTGCTGCCAATCTGCGACAGGTAGCACATTACGACCATCGATAATGCGCTTATCATCCACCAGCTGGCCCGCCTGCTGCGGATCCAATTCCTTGAACTGCTTCCACTCGGTAGCAAGGATCACCAACTCTGCCTCGCGCAGGGCATCGTCAGTGTCCGCGGCGTAATCCAAGGTGGGGAATACCTTCTTGGCATTGTCCATGCCTTCTGGGTCATAGACTGTTACTGCCGCACCAGCCAAAGACAAAGAACCGGCCACGGCAAGGGCGGGCGAATCGCGCACGTCATCGGAATTCGGCTTGAACGCGCACCCCAGCACGGTCACGCGGTGGCCAAGCAGGGAGCCATTGAAGACTTCCTTGGCTAGGTCCACCACGCGGTCACGGCGGCGCATATTAATGGCGTCCACCTCACGCAGGAAGGTCAGCGCCTGGTCGGCGCCAAGCTCACCCGCGCGCGCCATGAAGGCGCGAATATCCTTGGGCAGGCAACCGCCACCAAAGCCGAGGCCGGCGCCAAGGAACTTGCGGCCGATGCGCTCGTCGAGCCCAATGGCATCGGCAAGAGCGGTAACGTCCGCGCCTGCAATCTCGCAGATCTCAGAAACGGCGTTGATAAAGGAAATCTTGGTGGCAAGGAACGCGTTAGCGGAGACCTTGACCAGCTCTGCAGTCTGCCAATCCGTCACGATGAATGGGGTGTCCTGCGATAGCGGCTGCGCATAGACCTCGCGTGCTACCTCTTCGGCGCGACTTTCACCCTCGCGCACGCCGAGAACAATGCGGTCTGGGGTGATGGTGTCCTTGACGGCGTAGCCCTCACGCAGGAACTCCGGGTTCCACGCGATTTCCACGGTGGTGCCTTCTGGGGCAAGCTCATTGGCCAGCTCTTGGAGCTCCGCAGCCGTTCCCACCGGAACAGTGGACTTACCAAAGATGATGTGATCGCCCTTGAGCTTGGGCACCAGATCCGTGATGACGGCCTTCACGTAGGTCATATCCGCTGCATAGGAACCGCGGCGCTGCGGAGTACCTACACCCAAAAAGTGCAGGTTGCCGAACGCGGCTGCTTCTTCGTAGTCCGTGCTGAAGTCAAGGCGGCCGGCCTCGATATTGCGCTCTAGAACCTCTGGCAAGCCCGGTTCATAGAATGGAACCTTGCCCGATTTGAGAGCGGAAATCTTATTTTCATCTACGTCCACGCCTAGTACTTCATGGCCGAGCTCAGCCATGCAGGCAGCATGGGTTGCACCCAAGTATCCGGTGCCGATTACAGTCATACGCATAAAGCCCCATATTAGAGGCTCTATGTGAATGCCGGTTTAAGCCTATCGAAAGTTCAGGTAAGACTTCGATGGCGTCGGGCCGCGCTGGCCCTGGTACTTCGACCCCAGCGAACCCGTGCCATAAGGGCTTTCAGCTGCTGAAGTCATCTTGAAAATCGCCAGCTGCCCCACCTTCATACCCGGCCACAGGGCAATGGGCAGGTTGGCGGTATTAGAAAGCTCGAGCGTGATGTGGCCGGAAAAACCTGGGTCAATAAAGCCCGCGGTGGAGTGGGTCAACAATCCCAGGCGGCCAAGAGAAGACTTACCCTCCAAGCGGCCAGCCAAGTTCGCAGGCAGGGTGAACTTTTCCAACGTAGCACCGAGCACGAACTCGCCTGGGTGGAGGATGAAGGACTGATCTTCCTCTACCTCCACCAAGGTGGTGAGATCCGGCATTTCCTCTTTGGGGTCGATATGCGTATATCGGGAGTTATTGAAGACGCGGAAATATTTATCCAAGCGCACGTCTACCGAGGAGGGCTGGATGAGCTCGCCGTCGAAGGGCTCGATGCCCAATTCTTCGGCGTCAATGGCGGCACGGATATCACGATCTGAAAGAAGCACGGCCCCAATTCTACTCATGTCTAAGACCAAGGTGTATAGTAGGTCGGAGCGCACAAGTGCGCTGTGCCGACGTAGTTTAATGGTAGAACTGCAGCTTCCCAAGCTGCTAGCGCGGGTTCGATTCCCGTCGTCGGCTCCAATTTTCAGGGGACAATATCGTGCTAGTCAGTGGCACTTAGCCACTGGGCCAGCTCTTTTTGTGCTCGTTCTACCCCGCCTGGATAGTGTGCTTCCAACTCTGCGGCAGCTGGTTCGAAGAACTTCTTTGTGAGGGCGGCTAGATCGCGCTCAGGCACGGTGCCGCGGATTTCATCCAGCGGGGCACGGAACGTCATTCCCAGATCAGTCCGGAGCTGATAGGCGCGCCAGTCTTCGCTGTAGATGCGAAGTTCTGCACCGCGCAGGTTAGATTCAATGACCACGTTGCCGAATATGAGCGTGGTAAGGGTTCGCTCTTTCATGGCGCCGAGTCTACTAGCCGCAGCGGACGATGGGCTGCGGGTCGTAGACCGTGGTGGTGGTCTCGCGGGAAAGCTCCTTGCCGCTGAGGTCCTTGATGATGCGGGTATCGGACGTCGTAAAGCCCGGCGCGCCAGAAGATGGCGAACAGTCGCTGCCTGGGACGGACATGGGCTGCGGGGAGGTCTTTGCCCAGCGGCCGTTGTTCACAGACTCGACGTCGACAGTCTTGGTGCCTTTTAAGCGCACGGTAATTTTGCCGCCGCCGAAGTCGGTCTCAATGCGGACCGGGGTATTGAAGGTATTGGTGAACTGCAAGTCGATGGCGCCCTCGTACACGGTGGCCTCGCGGCCGGCGGGGTAGCGGGAAATGTAGTACGAGTGCGGGGTGTGGGCGGTATCTTCCATGCCCGCAAAATAGGCAGCGTTGTACAAGGTGGTGGCGAACTGGGAAATGCCGCCGCCGACAGCGGAACCGGAGTGGCCATCAATAATGATGCCGGATTCCACGTAGCCCTGGGCAGTGCCGCGCGGGCCGGTGTGGCCGTTGAGGGAGAAGGTCTCGCCCGGGTTGACCACGGCACCGTTGACCTGCTGGGCTACCAGCTCGATATTCTTGCCGGAGGCAGCCGAGTAGCCCTCGGTGGTGAACTCGCCCACGGTGTCGTTGAAGGTCGCCTTCTTGGCATCGTCGGTGGTGAACTCAGCTGGGTCCGGCTTGTAGGTAGCATCCCACTCGCGGTCATCGCCGGTCACGCGCTTGTCAAAGTCCTTCATGGTCGGCTCCCAGTCGATGATCTCGCCATCTTCGGACGGGGTGATCTGCTTGTCGTTGCCGTTGAAGGAAATCTTGGCATTTACGCCGGGGACATCGGCGCCCTCGGAGCGCTCGGCCAGCAGCTCTTGCGCGCGGTTGGTATCCACGGCGAGCTTAAGCTTGCCGTCCTTCTTTTCAATGCTGGTGAACTGGGAGATTTCCGGCTTGTTCAGGGTAGCGCTGACATTATTCTTGGCCTTCAAGGTAATGGGATTATCCAGCGCCTTGGCGGCATCGCCGGTGCGCATGGCCTCGATAGCCGCATCATTGATGGCCGGTTCTACTTCTTCTGGGTCCACGTTTACGCCCTCGGAATCGAGCCAATTTTCCGTAACCGCATTGTGCAGGGTGCCGGCATCCACGGTTTGGCCGAGCTTGGGGTCGGTGACCTTGAGTTCACCATTGTTGAGCTCCAACATGCCATCGACTGGATCGGTGGAGAGATCCTTCTTCACGCGGTCCAGAGCCGGTTGCAGCTGTGCCTCATCCACGTTGGTCTCCACCGGAATATCCCGGGTGGGGCGGAAGAAGCTATACAGGCGGGTAAAAGGATTGAGGGAAGGCTCTTCAATATTGTCTACGGCGCGCTGGTTATCCAGGGCGAGGCCCGACTCGGAGGGAACGAGTTCCGTGTGGAGGTCGCCGGAGGTAACGCTCACGGGCTCGGTTTCTACGCCCGCGAGCTCGTCTTCGAGCTTCTCCACGGCGGCAGTGCGATCCATGGCGGAAATATCCACGCCGTTGACGGACACGGCGCGCGGAATCTTGTCCTGGTTTGCTGCGACATCCCAGGCATAAGCAATGCCCGCGATCAGGACAAGGCCGACCAATGCGCCGAGCGCGATGAGCCAGCCTTTAGCACCGTTTTTTCCTTCTGCCTTTTTCACGCCTTAAAGGTTAACGGTTTTAGTGGCATTTTTCCTAGTCCTGTGCGGGCTCGGGTGCAGCGCCGGCCGGGGGAGCGCTGACATGTCGAGCGGCGTCCGCAAGACGTTCGAGTGGCAGGCGGCCCTGGTCGACGGCGCCAACAACGGCGTCAATCACCGCATTAATGTCGCCTTCGGTGGACCACAGGGGCATGTCGGCACCGGCATTGAGGGAGGCCACGACGGCGTCGGCAAGCGGGAGCGAATCCGCAATCGCCTTCATGCCGCCAATGTCATCGGTATAGATGGGCCCGTCGTACTGCAGGGTCTCGCGGGCTAGGCCATAGGCCTCCGGCAGGATTGAAGCGGGAGTCTGACCATCGCCCAAGCCGGGCACGGCGAGGTGGCCCATCATGAGCGCGGCATTGGGCGCTTGGGGAACAGCGGTCTTAAAAGAAATGAACTCGTGGCCTTCTAGTTCTTCTAGCGGCGGGGTAACGGCCTCGGCCAGGTGGGTATCGCCAGAAGCACGGCCGTGGCCCGGGAAATGCTTGAATACTGCCTTGACCCCGGCGGAATCCAAGCCACGTGCAAAGGCCGCGCCATACTCGCCTGCTTGGACCGGATCGGTGGAAAAGGATCGATCGCCCACCACCTCTAGGCCGTTGCCATCGACGTCGAGCACCGGTGCAAAGTCCACGTTGACGCCGTGCGCCTTGAGGCTGGTGCCGATCTCGTGAGCCAGCTGTTCCACCTCTTGCGGGGAACGCTCGGCCGCCATCTGCTGTGGTGCGGGGTACTCGCCCAACACCTCCGAGAAACGCTGCACGCGCCCGCCTTCAAAATCGATGGAGACTTCAAAATCGCGGCCCACCTCCTGGCGCAGGGCATTAATATCGCCGCCCTCTTCCTGCAGCAGGTTGGGATCCGCCCAGCTGGGGATAAAGATTCCGCCCACTCCTGCCTCCAACTTGGCCTTAGCGTCGTCGTAGTTGGTGACCGGCGGCATCAAGACGGAGGCAGCCATGGCGCGGATATCCTGCTGCGGGGCGGCCTCCTGCGAGGTCTCTTCGTGCGTTTCATGCGTTGCGGCAGGTGAGCTCGACGCAGCCGGAGTGGTGGAGTTGTGGCTCTCATTGTCCTCCTGGGTGGAGGTAGAGCAGGCGCCCAAGGCCGTCACGAGGGCGAGGCTGGCAAGGATGCGCGGAGTTTTCATGCCTTCTAGTGTGCAATATTCCTCGCGTTCTGTCTGAAGCGGTGGGTAGACTAGTGACATGAGTAACGGCGAGACAATGCTAATTGCCTACGATGGCACCGAACGAGCCGGCCGCGCCCTCGAGTACGCGTCCCAGCTGCTGCGGCCCACCACGGTAGAAATCCTCACCGCCTGGGAGCCGGTAGCCCGGCAAACCGCCCGCGCCGTCAGCCGCACCGGAATGCACCAGTCCACCGTCTCCCCGGATGGCGTCGAAGAGGATCCGGCCTATGAAGAAGCGCTAAAGATTTGCCGCCAGGGCATCGAGCTGGCCGAAAGCCTGGGCCTAGCCGGCCGCGCCCACCTGGTGGAATCCGCCACCACCATTTCCTCCGCCATCATTGATGCAGCACACGAGCTAGACGTGGACGTCATCGTCACCGGCACCCGCGCCCTGACCGGTTTCCGTGCCTGGTGGACTAACTCCACCGCCGACCAGATTGTGCGCAATGCCGGACTTCCCGTCTTCATCGTGCCGCAGGAAAACGAAGATGACGCGGACGATGATGAAGCAGAATACTTCTAAATAGCTGCTAGTATCTTTAGCCATGGCTCTGGAAACCGATTCTTTGAACAAGCGCACCCTTGGCCCTGCCATCGGTAGCGCTGTTGTGGGCATCGCGCTCGGCGTCATCACCATCATCGGCATCGCACAATTCTCCGGCACCGATACCGTGCCGGAAGGCAATGCGGTTTCTGCCTCCGATGCGGTTTTGGGCGGCCCTGAGTACGGATCCCGCAACTAGGTGTGCGTACCCTCCGCGGGCGGCTTGCCCGCCCCTACCCGCTGGGGATCTTTGCCCTAGCACTTATCCTCCTCGTGCAGCCGTGGGGGTTGACGGCCGCCGATACTAAGCATGATCTGGCGGCCGATCCGCTGCACTTTCTCCGCGGGGCGCTAAGCGCCTATACGGATACCTTTACCCTGGGGCAGCTACAGAATCAGGCCTATGGCTATCTCTTTCCCCAGGGTCCATTCTTCGTTTTAACCCAGCCCCTGCCCGATTGGGTGGCCCAGCGCCTGTGGTGGTTGCTGGTCTTGAGCGTCGGCTTCATCGGCTTCCATAAGCTCGCCTGCAAGGTGGGCCTGCGTGGCTGGTGGGTCTGGGTTGCGGCGATGCTCTACGCGCTCTCGCCTCGCACGCTTTCTACCCTGACCGCCATTTCTTCTGAGACCTGGCCGGTTATGCTCGCTCCCTGGGTTATCCTGCCCTTCCTCAATGCCAAGCTCACCTGGCGCGATGCCGCCGCGGCCACCATCCCCGTGGCGCTGATGGGTGCGGTCAATGCCACTGCGACCATCGCGGCGTGTACTCCGGCCGCAGTAATCCTGCTCTACCGCCGTGCATTCAAGCCCGGCGCGGCCTGGCTCCTGGGGTGCCTGACGGTATCGGCCTGGTGGATCGGTCCCCTTATCGTGCTTGGCCGCTATGCCCCGCCGTTTACGGAATTCATCGAATCCGCTCGCGTGACCACGCGCTGGCTTAACCTGCCAGAGATTCTGCGCGGAACCACGAGCTGGACGCCGTTTGTTGATACCGAGCGCGTGGCCGGCTATGAGCTTGCCACCGAGTCCTTCTTTGTGCTGGTCACCATGGGCATCGCGGCCGTGGGCATTTACGGGCTCACCAAGCTGCCGCGCGTGTGGTCCGTCATGCTGGTGGTGGGCATCGCGGTGCTGGGCTGCCAGGTGGCGTGGTACCTCAATGCGCTCGATGGCCCGTTGGCCGCGTTGCGCAACCTGCATAAATTCGATCCGCTGGTGCGTATCCCGCTGCTGTTAGGCGTGGCGCGCGCCTGCGCCCATCTTCCACTACCGAGGAGTTTGCGCCCCACCAAGAGGCAGACGGTGGGTGCACTGACGCTGCTCTTGTGCATCGCGGTGGTTTCCCCGGCATGGTCACAGCGCTTGCTGCCGCTGGGTGCCTATAAAGAGGTACCCTCCTACTGGCACGAGGCCACGGACTTTATCAATACTCACGCCGCCGATACCCGCACCCTCATCTACCCGGAGGCGTCCTTTGCCCGGCAGACCTGGGGATGGACGCGCGACGAGCCGGCCCAGCCGCTGCTCGATGTCCCCTGGGCCGTGCGCGATGCCATTCCGCTCGTGCCACCAGAGGCCATCCGCGGGCTCGACGGCGTCATGGCCGCGCTCAAGGAGGACCCAGCCACCGGCGTGCGCTCCCTGCAGCGCCTGGGCATCGGCGCGGTCATGGTGCGCCACGATCTCTTCACCGGGGAGGATGAGGCCCTAGCCAGCGAGTTTGGCGGCGAAGTCCATCGCTTCGGCGAAGTCGATGTCATCCTGCTCAACCACGCCGGCATGTCCTTAGGACCTACAGATCCAGTGCGCGTGGCCGGCGGTGGTGAAGCCTTGGCGCTTCTCGATGCCCACTCCACCCCCACCACCCGCCAGCTCGTCGATCGCGACGCCGATATCGTCACCGATACCCCAGCGCTCACGGACCGCAACTACGGCACCCTCGATGGCCCTATCTCCGCGCCCCTGGCCGCGGACGATCCCAGCCACGTGAATAACCGCCTGCGCGATTATCCCTCCGCTGGGCCCCTTACCCAGGTGGAAACCCACGGCGGTTCCGTAGCGGTCTCCTCCTCGGCTGCCGATGCCACGGCCTTTGGCGGGGCCCAGCCGAAAAAGTCCGCCACGGCCGCCGTGGACGGGGAGAACTCCACCGCCTGGTGGCCCGCGCCGGGCGATGACGCCGGGTGGATTGAACTGCGCGGTTCTTTCACCCAGCCGCGCCTCAAGCTCATGGCCACCAGCGCCACCACGGTAACCGTGCACTCAGGCAGCGCGGCCGTAGACGTGGATTTACAGCCCTTCCGCTCGCAGGAAGTCCGCGTTCCCGGCGGCGATACCGAAGCCATCCGCGTAGAGCTATCCCACCGCACCGGCATCGCGGAGTTAGAGGTAGAAGGCCAACCGGTCGAGCGCGTGGTGACCGTCCCGGATACCTCCCCTGACGTGCACCAATTCTTCTTCCAGCAAATGCTGCAGGATACCGGCGTGCTCATCCGCGATTTCACGGCACCGCGCCCCATGCGGGTAAAGGTAGATTCCACCAAGCCCGTGCTTATCGATGCCCACCGCTACTCCCCCGGCGAATCCCTCACCCTTAGCCCTGGCACGCACCGCGTACGCACCACTGGGCCGTGGGTGAGCCTGCGCGAGGAGGGCTGGCAACCAGCAGGCTCTTCCGAGCCCACCGGGTACTCGATTGCAGCCGCTGATGAGGATCGCCTCTTGGTCACCGGTCGCGCCTTCAATAAGGGCCTGCGCGGCTACCTAGGCGAGGAAGAGCTCGCCCCGCGCGAGATCGATGCGGCCACCCAAGCTTTTGTCATTCCGGCCGGCCGCTCCGGTGACTTCCGCATGACCTTTAGCGCCCAACCGGTTTACCGCGCCACCCTCCTCTTCGGCGGTGCGCTGGGGTTACTTGCCCTCGGCCTGTGCATCCTGGCGGCCGGACGCCGCCCGTCCCAACCTACTTGGCGCGCGCCGCGCGGCGGCGCTGCCTCGGCCGTGGTCGCACTCGGCGCGATGGCCCTGACTGGCTGGCCGGCCGCGGTCGCGGCCGTTTCCGCTTGGTTAGTGCTGCGCTGGACCACCATCCCGCGCGCCTACCTCGCGCCCGGTGTTGTAGCGGCGGCCGGGGCGATCCTCGCCCGCGCGCCGTGGACATCGGGCTCCTATGCGGGCGATTCGCTCCTGCTTAGCTGCTTGTGTGCCGCGGGCGTGGCCTGTCTTTTCGCCTCCGACCGAGGAGAAGATCCCGGCCGGGACGCTCGATGAGCGTATAGCTCGCGGCCGAGACCACCACGGTGCCCACCACCGTTACGGCTAAAATGACCCAAAAGTCCAGGGGTTTTCCGCTAAAGAGCGGCACCCCGGTAAGAGGAAAGGCTAGGCCCAAGATGGCCACATGCCACAAGAAAATGGAATAAGACCACGCGCCGAGTGCCTGCATAAGCGGGCTGGTCAGCCAGGACTTATCCCGTGGGGCAAGAGCTACCGGTATCACCACGACTGCGGCAAAGGCAGCTCCGGCAATGATTCGGCGGGAAAATTCACCCGGTGCTGGGTGCACCAGTCCCTGCGGCCCGAACCACTCGCGGCTGGAAATCCACAGCACCACCGCGGCCACGAGCCACCACGCCCAGCGCGCCCGCAACACGCGCTGCACGCGCGGGCTAACCCCGATCTCTTCGCACTCCGCGGCCAGCATTCCCACGGCAAACCACGAGGCGTACGCTGGCGGCCAAATCTGGGAATTGACCTGATCCTTGGTGTAATCGGCCACAAAGGGCACAAATCCCCACGCCCAGCTGAGGATTCCGCTCAGCACAATGGCCACTACCCGCCAGCGCCGCGGCAGTGCCCCAAGGAGCCACGCCAGCAAAGGCAAAGCAAGGTAGAAGAAGAACTCCACGCATAGCGACCACAGGTGGGTAAGCCCCGGCGCTAGCCCGTCCACCACATAAATCTGGGTGGAGGTGAGGTTGCTCAGCAGCTGGGTGAGGGAGAGCGAGTGGGCGTCGGGAAGCAGGAGCATCACCGCCACCACGCAGGCATAATAGGCCGGCAAAAGGCGCGCCACGCGCGAGCGCGCGTAGCCGGATAAGGTGTGCAAACCACGGCGGCGCCACAGCAAGAAGGCGCTGAGTGCAAAGAAAACGGCCACGAAAAAATCGAAGCGCCCAGCAAACCCCCACCCAGTTCCGGTCTGAAAAGACACGTGGGTGACAATGATTCCAAGGGAGGCGACCGCGCGTAGACCATCTAGCTCCGGCAGATGCTGGGGTACGCTTTTCACAGATGCCTGCGGCTGCACGCTTGCTCCTAACCCCGGATCGACCTGAAACTGATTGGACATATTACTGCAATGAAACGCTACCTTTGGCCACGCTCGCCACTGGCGTGGGTTGTCATTGCCGCCGTCATTTTCTTGGTGCTGGGTACCGTGGTTCCGCCACTGTATAACAATCAGACCCGGCCGCTGGCCTTCGACCAAAACATCAACACCGTCACCGCCCCATCGGCCGGCGTGTGGATGGAAGCGCCCGAGTTCATCGCGGGAGCCAAAGCCTCCGGCGATAGCAAGGACCCGCAGTGCCAGGAAAAGCAGGCGCCCATGTGGTGCTACCTGCACCACGACCTGCTTACTATCGAGCGCAATACCACCACCTCCGAGGTGGCAGAAGATGATGCGCTCGCTGACTCCGATTCACTCTCTCGCCTGCTCGCCGGGGATACTCCCCTTGCCCAAATCACGGAGCATTCCGTGTTGAATCGCGAGTCCACCTACCCAGTCGCGGCGCCAAAGGATAAATGGAAATTTGTCCTACCGGCTTTGGATACCGGCATGGCCCGCACCGACTTCGAGCGCGATGGGATCAACTACTTCTTTCCCTCCGGTACCGAGCAGCGGTCCTATCCGTTTTTCGACCTAGCGACGCAATCCTCCACGGCGGTGGACTTCACCACGACGGAAAAGCTCGACGGTATCCCCACCTATTCTTTCCACCACGATATCCAGCCCGTTTCCTTGGCTGATATGCGCAAAAGCATTACCGCCGAGGTCGATACTGGCACCGGTGAGAGGCAGCTAGCGGCCGAGGATTTTCGTATCTCCGGACCGGCGAAGCGGTTCTACGACGCCGAGTCGCGCGAACTCCTCGGCCTGGATGCCACTGACCGAGTCACGGTAGAGCCCTTCTACACCATCGGCCGCGATATCTCCGTCGAACCCACCACCGGCACCATGGTGGACCTGCGCGAGAACATCAAGATCTTCTTCGCGGCGGACGAAAAGCAGGCTGGCACCATGGTGGCGAATGGCGATACAGAGGACCGCTCCATCTTTGCCGCCGATCTGCGCTGGTCCGATGAGACCCGCGCGGAGCGCCTTGATGAGGTGCGCCCGGTCATTCGCACCATTCGCGCCTTGATGGTGGTCGGCTGGGCCGGCAAGGCCATCGGCGTTGGTCTATTGCTCTGTGCCGCCTATATGTACATGCGCCGACACCGTGAAGGCTAAGCGTCTTTTACTTCTTAGCTGGGGCGCCCTCCTTGTGGCCGCGGTGTGCTGGCCCTTTGCTTTGCCCGGCGAATTCTTGTGGCGCGATATGGCGTTGCTTGACCATCCGGCGCTTTCCCCTTCTGCCTTTGGTGGCGGCAGTCTGCCCGCCCGCAATGCACCGCAAGATGGTTTCCTTGCTCTCGTGGGCGGCGCGTGGGCGGCACGGGTGCTCATTTTTGCCGCCGCCGCGTCCTCCGCGCTCACTGCGGCGCGCTGGGCACGCTCTACAGTCGCCGCGGTGAGCGCGATGGCGGTGGCGGTGGCCAATCCCTTCGTCATCGAGCGTCTCCTGCAGGGCCAGTGGTCGCTTGCGGTGGCCGCGTGGCTGCTGCCGGTCATCGCGTGGGCAGGAAGAAGGCACAGCTGGGTGGCGTGGCTGGCTATGTGGGGAGCTTCGCTTACCCCTACGGGTGGTCTCTTTGCCGTGGTGACCGCGGCGGTGACCTGCCGCAAGCGGGTAGCGCTCGGCGGCGTGGTCTTGTGTTTGCCGTGGGCCATTCCGGGCATATTCCATCCCGCCGCGCCCGGCGATACCGAAGCGGCGGTGGCCGCGTTTGGCCCGCGGGCAGAAGACTACGTCGGCACTGCGGGCGCGCTGCTGCGGCTCGGCGGCATCTGGAATGCAGAGGCGGCAATCGGGTTCGCCGTGTGCGGCGTCATCGTGGCGGTCATCGCCGTACTCGGGGCGTGGCGGGTTCCCGCGCGGTTGAGCATCCTCGCAGCGATTGGTCTCGGCGGGGCGATATTCTTCTGGCTGGTTCCCGGTGCTCTGGTGTGGTTCATCGATCACGTACCGGGGGCGGCGCTGCTGCGCGATAGCGGAAAACTGACCATGCTGGCGTTGCCGCTCTATGTGGCCTCGCTGGGGGCGCTGCCGAATCTTCCGGCAGCACTGGCAACCGTGGCTGCAATCGTGCAGCTGCTGCCCGTTCCGGGACGACTCGCGGTGCTCGCGCCGCGGGATACGGGGATAGACGAGCAGTTGGTGCGCGCGATTGACGGCCGCGTGGCCTTCTTCCCAGAACGCGCCAACCTCGTGGAAGTTCCCGGCGGCGTGGCCGTCGACCCCTACTCCAAGGCGGTGGCTATGGTGGAATCGGGGGAATTAAGCGTAGACGGGACCGTGGTGGACCAAGCCTCGCCGCAGTACCGGGCGGCGCTGCGCGCGTGGAAAGAGCACGATATGAACCAGCTGACCGAGCTCGGCGTTGGTGTGGTCGTGGTGGGCGGTGCTATAGCCGCGGAAACGAACGCGCCGCAGCCGCAGGTTCCATGGGCGCTTACCGCCCTGTGGATGGCGTGTCCGCTACTAGCCTTTGCAGCAATTCCGCGAATTGCTCGCCGGTCTTCTCCCACGAGAAGCTAGCGGCAAAATCCCGCGCGTTGGAGCCAAGGGTGCGGCGCAGTGGGGCATCGGCAAGCAGCTGCTTAGTGGCCGCCACGAAGTCCTCTTCCCGCTCTACCAGGATGCCGGTCTTGCCGTTGATAACGCTGTCACGCAGGCCAAACATATAACCTACAGTGGGAACTCCATGTTGGGCTGCCTCCATTACTGCCAAACCCCACCCCTCTTTACGCGAGGGCATCAGCAAGGCATCGGCACGGGCCAGCAAAGCGTGCTTATAGTCCTCGGTCACCTGGCCGCGGAAGCGCACGCGATCGCTTACTCCATGCTCCTCGGCATAGGAACGCAGGTTAGCCTCCCACCAGCCGGAGCCGATGACGTCCAGGACCGCGCCCGGGGTCTGCGCCACTGTATCCATGGCATGCTCGATCTGCTTATGCGGCACTAGGCGCGAGAGCGTGACTAGGTGCACCTCGGCCTCTCGTTCCAGGGAAGGAACGTGGTCCGGAACGGGGTCCAGGCCATTGGCGATGATGTGCGCGCCCTTAATGCCCAACGCCTCTAAATCCTCACGAGAGGCCTCAGACACGGTCACATAAGGTGCGCCGCGGTAGACGCGCGGGGCCACTCGGGACTCGAGGAACCAACCGAGCCGCCCGAGGAGAGGGCCCGCTACCGGCCATTGCTCGCGGTGGCAATGGTGGGTAAGCAGCACCGTTGGCGCCCCGGACACCAGGCGAGCGAAGAAGGGGATGCCGTTTTGGGTATCGATTACCGCATCCACCCCGCGCAGGTCTCCCACCCCCAGGCGGCCGGCCAGCATCGCCACCCAGGCACGCGGATATACGCCGAATTTGGCGCCTCCGCGGCTATAGCGCACGCCGTCGCGCACCTCGCGGTGGGCGGCATTCATGTGCTTGGAGGTGCGAAAGACCACCTCGTGGCCTTGGGATGCTAAGTACTCGCCTACGCGCTCCAAGTAGCGCTCCGAACCACCGCCTTGTGGGTGGGTGGAATCGCGCCAGCATAGTAAAAGAATCTTCATCGTGAGGTATTAGCCTAGTGGGTTATGAGACATACCCGTGAGATGGCCACGCTCCGCCGCTCCATTCAGCTGCTGCATTCCTTCCGCTTTGAGCAGACGCGCCCGGAGATTTTCTACGGCGGGCTCGCGGAGGATACGGCCGCGCTGGTTGATAACCTCGGCCGCGACTTGGGCGTGCAGCTTTTCGGAGCACGGGTGCTCGATGTCGGCGGCGGCCCGGGCTATTTTGCGGACGCCTTTTCTCGGCGCGGCGCCCGCTATGTGGGATTGGAGCCGGATGCCGGCGAGATGTCTGCGGCCGGCATCCACCTGAGCAATTCCGTGCGCGGCGATGGCACCAACCTGCCCTTTGCCGATGATTCCTTTGACGTGGTCTATTCCTCCAACGTGGCCGAGCACATCCCCAATCCCTGGGATATGGGCGAGGAGATGCTGCGCGTGACCCGCCCCGGCGGACTGACCATCCTGAGTTACACGGTGTGGCTGGGCCCCTTTGGCGGCCACGAGACCGGCCTGTGGGAGCACTATGTGGGCGGCGAGTTTGCCCGCGACCGCTATACCCGCCGCCACGGCCATCCGCCCAAGAATGTCTATGGCACTTCGCTTTTCGACGTCCCCTGTTCCGTCGGCCTCCACTGGGCACAGCGCACCGGCGCGCTCCAACTCGCCTTCCCCCGCTACCATCCCAGCTGGGCATGGTGGCTAACCCGCGTGCCAGGGGTGCGGGAGTTTGCGGTGTCTAACTTGACGTTGGTGTTACAGAAGTAGCCCCCAGCAACGCCGACGTCGCTGGGGGCTAGCTGAGCCTAGTTTTTAAGAGGCGTTTTCTACGCGCTCCTTCAGGGCGTGGAACTGGTCCCACACCTCCGATGGCACTCGGGAGCCTAGGAAGTTGAGGTAGCTGGCGTTATCCTGCATATCGCCTTCCCAGTCCTCTGGGTTGACGGCAAGAGCGGCGCGAACGTCCTCGATATCAAAGTCGATACCCTCGAGGTCGATATCCTCGGCGCGGGCGGTGTGGCCCACGACGGTTTCCTCGGCCTCAACGTTGCCCTCAATGCGGTCAACGATCCACTTGAGCACGCGGGAGTTCTCGCCGAAGCCCGGCCACAGGAAGCGGCCGTCGTCGCCACGGCGGAACCAGTTAACCAGGAAGATAGACGGCATGCGGTCGCCGCCCTTTTCACCCATATCGATCCAGTGCTGCAGGTAGTCGCCAGCGTTGTAGCCCATGAACGGAAGCATAGCCATCGGATCGTGGCGCAGGGCGCCGACGCTGCCTTCTGCTGCAGCGGTTTGGCCAGAGGCCAGCAGGGCACCGATCATGGTGCCGTGATTCCAGTCAAAGGCCTGGGTTACCAGCGGAACGGTGGTCTTGCGGCGGCCGCCGAAGAGAATGGCGTCGATCTTCACGCCCTGCCAATCGTCGTACTCCGGAGCGGCGCTCGGGCACTGGGAAATCGGAACGCAGTAACGAGAGTTCGGGTGCGCAGCCTTAGTGGAGGAAGACGGAGTCCAATCCTGACCGGTCCAGTCGATGAGGTGCTCTGGTGCCCCCTTGGACATTTCCTCCCACCAGACATCGCCGTCGTCGGTAAGCGCAACGTTGGTGAAGATGGTGTTGCCCGGCTCCATGGTCTGCATAGCAATCGGGTTGGAGTCGTAGTTGGTGCCAGGGGCCACGCCGAAGAAACCATTTTCCGGGTTTACGGCATAAAGGCCGTCCTCGCGCAGATGCAGCCAGGCAATATCGTCACCGACGACCTCAGCCTTCCAACCCGGAATGGTCGGGGTAATCATGGCCAGGTTGGTCTTGCCGCATGCCGAAGGGAAGGCGGCCGCAACGTGGTACTTCTTACCCTCTGGGTTGGTGAGCTTCAGGATGAGCATGTGCTCAGCCATCCAGCCTTCTTCCTTAGCCATGACAGAAGCGATGCGCAGCGCGTAGCACTTCTTCGCCAGGATGGCGTTGCCGCCGTAGCCGGAACCGTAGGACCAGATTTCCTTGGTCTCCGGGAACTGGGTGATGTACTTGGTGTCATTGCATGGCCACGCCACATCTTCCTGGCCTGGCTCTAGCGGGGCGCCCACGGAGTGCAGGGCGTGGACGAAATCGCCGTCGGTACCAATCTTGTCCAAGGCTTCCGCACCCATACGGGTCATGATGCGCATGGAGAGCACCACATAGGCGGAGTCAGTCAGCTGCACGCCCAGCTTTGGTTCCGGATCGCTAATAGGGCCCATGCAGAAAGGAACCACGTACATGGTGCGGCCCTTCATGGAGCCACGGAATGCCTCCGTCATTTCTTCCTTCATCGCAGCTGGCGGGGCCCAGTTATTGGTGGGGCCAGCGCCATCTTCATTCTCTGTACAGATGAAGGTGCGGGATTCCACACGGGCAACGTCGGAAGGATTGGAGCGAGCCAGGTAGGAATTAGGGCGCTTTTCTTCATTCAGCTTGATAAGCGTGCCCTTTTCCACCAGCTCTGCGGCCAAACGGTCAGCCTCGTCCTGGGAACCGTCTACAAAGACCACCTGGTCCGGCTGAAAAAGCTCAACATTCTCGCTGATCCAGCCGATAAGCTTTTCGTTTTTAGTCGGCAGCTCTCCGACGAGCCCTGGGATAGTGGTGGTCATTAGTAATTCTCCTGAGGGTGGGTGTGAAAATTGGGGAAATAAATCCCAACTGTGCTTTCCACCTCAAGATTAACGTGCTTGTCCGAATAATTTGCGCAGATTTTGTCACACCGGTTATATCCATCGCGTTTACCAGAACTTCACCAAGCGCAACCACAGATACTGTGTTAAAAATCGCCTTTTCCCATCCCCCTGTCTGGGGGTCTATCCCCTTCCTCAGCGGCAACCTAAACAATCATCTTCCACCCCCAACCGGGCCCACTGGTTATACCAGGATTGACCTCTCCACACGTGACCCACGGCACGGCGTATTGCTTGGCAAGGCTAAGCAGGGAAAAATAGGCCGCAATGAATAACACAGATAACTCTCAAAACACCCGCGCTGGAGAAATGCCTCCAGGGCGCCCACCACAGACCGACTTCAATGCCGTATTCCACAACGATCTTGATTACCCACGCCTAGGCAACGTCACCTTCCGCCGCGGCACGTTGACCGACAATCAGCATGCGCTTTTTGAAAAGCGCTGGCCAGAGCTAGGCCGCACGCTGGAAAACGAGGTCATTGACCTCGAGGCCTGGTTTGGCCGCAGCGGCGCCAAGACCATCGTGGAAATCGGATCCGGTACCGGTACCTCTACCGCCGCCATGGCGCCGAAGGAGGCCGATACCAATATCATCGCCGTCGAGCTCTACAAGCCGGGCTTGGCCAAGCTATTGGGCCAGATCGAGCGCGAGGGAATCGACAATATCCGCATGATTCGCGGCGATGGCATCGAGGTCATGGTGCGCATGTTTGCGCCGAAATCCCTTGATGGCATCCGCGTCTTCTTCCCGGATCCCTGGCCAAAGGCCCGCCACCACAAGCGCCGCATCATCCAGTCGGGCACACTCAACCTTTTTGCCTCCCGCCTAAAAAAGGGCGGCGTGCTGCACGTTGCTACCGACCACACCGGATACGCCGAGTGGATCGATGAGCTTGTGAACGTAGAGCCAAGCCTGGATTACAAGGGCTGGCCGTGGCCAGAGTGCCCGCAGTTAGTGGACCGTCAGGTCATCACCAAGTTTGAGGGCAAGGGCCTAGATAAAGAACACGTCATCACGGAGTACCTCTGGGAGAAGAAATAAATGAGCACCTACCTACTTGTCTGGGATGCGCCCAATATGGACATGGGCCTAGGCTCCCTACTCGGCGGCCGCCCCACCGCCGCACACCGCCCGCGCTTCGATGCAATCGGCCGCTGGCTGGTCCACCTTGCCCAAGATGTTGATGCGGAACCGCGCGCCGATGTCTTTACTAATGTCACCCCGGGCGGCGCCGATGTCATCCGCCCATGGGTAGAAGCCATCCGCAACGTGGGCTTCGGCGTTTTTGCCAAGCCCAAGATCCACGAAGACGATGACGTAGATCCGGACATGCTCGACCACATCGAAAGCCTCCGTGAAGATCTAGCCGGCGTGATTGTTGCCTCCGCCGATGGCCAGAATTTCCAGGAACCTTTGGAAGAGCTCAGCGCGGAAGACCTTCCAGTGACGGTCCTCGGTTTCCACGAGCATGCCGCGTGGGCCGTAGGCCACGCAGATATCAATTTTGTGGACCTGGAGGATATCGAGGGCGTATTCCGCGAGCCGCTACCGCGCGTAAACCTGGATAACCTGCCCGAGGGTGGTGCATGGCTGCAGCCATTCCGTCCCCTGGCTGCGCTGCTTAATAACCGCTAGGAGGCTGCCCCAATGTTTGAAAAATGGGGACGTTTTTCCTATGCGCACCGCCGACTCATCCCCGCCATCATCGTCGCCGCAATCCTTGCGCTCTTCATCGGCTTTGGCTTGCAGCTCGATGACCGCATGAGCCAGGAGGGCTGGGAGGATCCCA
The DNA here is from genome assembly GCF_030229435.2 of Corynebacterium sp. MSK122. Classification (NCBI taxonomy): domain Bacteria; kingdom Bacillati; phylum Actinomycetota; class Actinomycetes; order Mycobacteriales; family Corynebacteriaceae; genus Corynebacterium; species Corynebacterium sp. MSK122. Next base: position 23,474 of record NZ_JASPHV020000019.1, read on the forward strand.
ATGCGGCGTCGACAAGCGCGGCCCAGATTGAGCAGGAAGCATTCGGCCGCGATAACTCCGGCGATGTCATCTTGCTCTTCCATTCCCCCGATGAGAACTTCGACGCCGCCAAGCAGCACTTGGCGCAGCTAAAATCGAAGTACCCGGACCAGATTGACTCGGTGACCAGCTACTTCGATACAAAGAACCCGAACCTGGTCAATGCCGATCATTCGCTGGCCTTCGCCTCCATCGGCCTGAAAGGCGATGACGAGCAGACGCTGAAGGATTTCCGCGCCATCGAGAGCGCGCTCACGGATACCACCGCACCGGTGGAGATTGCGGGTGCCACCGCGGTTGCTGATGCCCTTGATGAGGGAATGTCCCACGATATTTCCCGCGCGGAAAAGGCCGCCCTTCCACTGGTAGGAATCCTCCTCCTGGTGGTCTTTGGTTCCGTCGTTGCGGCCTGCATGCCGCTGGTGGTCGGCGGGCTCTCCATCTTGGGTTCTTTGGGCATCCTGTCCATCCTGGCTGGCTTCTCGCAGGTCAATGTCTTTGCCCAGGCCGTCGTCACGCTGCTGGGGCTCGGCCTAGCCATCGATTATGGCCTCTTTATGGTTTCGCGCTTCCGCGAGGAGCTGGATAAGGGCCGCTCCACCGAGGAAGCCGTGGCCACCACCACCGCGACAGCCGGTCAAACTGTGGTTTTCTCCGCGGCCATGGTCGCCGTTGCGCTTTCCGGCCTCTTCCTCTTCCCCCAGGCCTTCCTAAAGTCCGTGGCCTATGGCTCCATTTCTGCGGTCGGCTTGGCCGCGCTCCTTTCGGTCACCGTGCTGCCGTCCATTTTTGGCATGCTCGGCCCCAAGATCGATACCTGGTCCGTGCGCCGTACCTCGCGGACGGCTCGCACTATTCAGGACACCTGGTGGTATAAGCTTCCGCGCTGGGCCATGCGCCATGCCCGCGGACTGACCATCGCCGTATGCGGCCTGCTCATCGCGCTCACCCTGCCAGTCATGAGCATCACCTTTGGCGGCATCAACGAGTCCTACCTGCCGCCCGACCAGGACACCCGCGTGGCCCAGGATAAATTCAACGAAGAGTTCCCAGCTTTCCGCACGGAGCCGGTCAAGCTCGTGGTGGAAAATGCCTCGAACCAGCAGCTTGTCGACGTCGTCATGCAGGTCCGCGGCCTCGACGGCCTCACCGAGCCCATGGCGCCGACGACCGCCACCAAGGACGGCACTACCGTCCTTTCCGCCGGCATTGAAGACCGCGATGACTACGCGAAGATCGTGCACGAACTGGAAAAGGTCAAGGCCCCTGAGGGTGTGAACCTCTACGTGGGCGGTACTCCCGCCATGGAGGTGGAGTCCCTCGATGCGCTCTTCCACACGCTGCCGTGGATGGCGCTCTACGTGGTGCTGGCTACATTCCTGCTCATGGCCTTAGTCTTCGGCTCCTTCGTACTGCCGCTCAAGGCCATTGTGATGACACTGCTGACCTTGGGCGCAACGCTGGGCATCCTGACGTTGATGTTTGTTGCCGGCTTGGGCTCGGACATCCTCAACTTCACGCCCGGCCCGCTCATGAGCCCGATCTTGGTGCTTATCATCGCCATTGTCTACGGCCTGTCCACCGATTACGAGGTCTTTTTGGTCTCCCGTATGGTGGAGGCCCGCCGGCGCGGCGCTTCCACCGACGAGTCCATTGCGGCCGGCACCGCGCATACCGGCGGCATCATCACCGCAGCGGCGCTTATCATGATCGTGGTCTCCGGCGCATTCGGCTTCTCCGATATCGTGATGATGAAATACATTGCCTACGGCATGATTTTTGCCCTGCTTATCGACGCCACCATTGTCCGCATGCTCCTCGTCCCGGCCGTCATGCACTTGCTGCGCGAGGATAACTGGTGGGCCCCCAGCTGGCTGCGCCACGCCACCACCACCTTGACCGGCGGTACCACCCACCGCAGCAAAACTGTTCCCTTCACTGAACTCAAACAACGCCTCGAAGGGGGTAAGTAAGTGAAGAATTGGCTGCGCCTCATCACCTCGCTCATCGTCCTGCTTGTCTTAGTGTATGTCTTCCGCGATGAGCTGGACTTCTTGCGCGAAGGCTTCTCGCGGCTGTCCGATTCCAACCCGGCCGCGATAGCACTAGTAATCATCGCCGCCATCGTGGCGGTACTCGCCATGGGCGAGGTCATGCGTCTGCTCATTCGCGCCGGTGGCGTCAAGGTACCAGCCTCAGAAACCGCAGCACTGACGCTAGCCGCCAATGCTTGGTCCACCACACTGCCAGCCGGCCCTGCCTTTTCCGCCATCCTCACCTTCTACGTGCAACGCACGTGGGGCGCGTCCGTCATGCTGTGTGGCTGGTTCTTCGTGCTGTCCTCTGCAATTTCCACGATGTGGCTCGTGCTCATCGGCTTGGGCGGCGTGCTTTTCCTCAATGCCGACATGGCATTGTGGTCCCTCATCGGCACCTTGGTGCTCATGCTGGCGCTTTCTGGCGGCCTGTTCTGGCTGACCAATCATCCGGATACCATCATCCGCTGGCTCAACCGCCAAAAGCTCATTAAGGGCTCCAAGCGCGAAGCGATCGTGGATCAGGTCAAGAATCTGGAGGAAGTTCACCTTACCCGCCGCCAATTCGCCTGGGTATCCTTTTATTCCTTGGCCAACCGGCTGATCGATATGGTTTCGCTTTGGGGCTGCGTGTGGGCCGTTACCGGCCACCTGCCCGCCCTGCACGCGGGCGAGGACACCACGACGATGGCCGGCGTGGCGCTGGCCTATCTCACCGCTAAGCTTGCCGGCTCTGCTCAGGTCACGCCGGCCGGCCTCGGTACGGTGGAAGCCGCCATCATCGCCACCCTGGTGGCCACGGGCATGACCGCGGTGGACGCTACCGGCGCGGCCATCATCTACCGCCTTATCTCCTTTGCCTTGATCACCATCATTGGCTGGGTAATCTACTTCTGGCACTATGCCCGCAAGGGCATTACCTACGCCGCCTTGAACCGAAAGGAAAACGCATGAGAATCGCCCCCGTTATCGATATCATCGCCCTGATGCTCTTCGCCGTGGCCGCCCGCCTCGCCCACGGCGGGCTAAGTTTTTCCACCTGGGTAGATGCCTTTTGGCCCTGGTCCGTAGGCGCGCTTATCGGCTGGGCCATCATCCTGGCTACCAAAGCGCAGGGCAAGTGGAAGGAAGGCGGCATCGTCTGGCTGAGCACCGTCGTGGGCGGCATGGCCCTGTGGATGCTCGTCAACGGCCGCCTGCCGCACTGGAGCTTCCTTATCGTAGCGACGGTGATGTCCGCACTATTTTTCTTTGGCTGGCGGCTTTTCGCCCGCAAATAAAAAAGAAGGAGGGTTTAACCCTCCTTCTTTTTGTTCCACTTACTTGGAGCTTACCGGTACGCCGGCCTGATTGAGAATATCAACGATGAAACCGATAAGTTCACTGACGATGTCCATAGCACTAGACAGAATCATAGATAACTCCTTCACTAGGATTAGCTCTTTATATGCTATCCAAGCACATGGCGTTACATCGGGGCAATAGTGTGCTTCTTCGGCAGATCGCTTTCCTGCTTGGTGGCCAGTTGGCGCAGTGCCTGACGGAGCGCCAAGCGGGACTGATTCGGCTGAATCATCGCGTCTAGATAGCCACGCTCGGCCGCGACATAAGGAGCGGTCATGGTCTCATCATAGAAGTCCATGAACATCTTCTTGGTCATTTCGCGCTGTTCCGGGGTCTCGGCGGCATCGAGCTGCTTACCGGCGATCATCACCACGGCAGCGGCCGCGCCCATCACGGCGATCTGCGCGGTCGGCCACGCCAGGTTAATATCACCGGTCAGGTTCTTCGAACCCATCACGGCATAGGCACCGCCGTAGGCTTTGCGCACGATGAGCGAGACCTTCGGCACGGTGGCTTCCACCACGGCGAAGGCAAACTTGGCGCCGCGGTGGATAAGTCCCACCTTTTCCTGCTCCACGCCCGGCAGGTAGCCCGGGGTATCCACTACGAAGACCAGCGGAATATTATAGGCATCGCAGATGCGGATGAAACGCGCGCCCTTATCGGCGGCGTCGGCATCAATGCAGCCCGCAAGGTGCATGGGGTTATTGGCCACAAAGCCAACGGTCTTGCCATCGATGCGGCCAAAGGCAGTGATCATATTGGGGGCGAAGTTCTCTTGAATCTCAATGAGATCCTCGTCATCGCCCAACTGGGTCAACAAGTCCATCATGTCGTAGCCAGCATTAGTGTCATCCGGCATGAAGGCATTGAGCTCTTCGTCTTCGGCCACTTCGGCGTCGGCAGGCGCAGCAAACTCCGGTGACTCATCAAAGCAGGTCAGCGGCAGGTGGTCGAGGAGATCGCGGACCATATCAAAGGCGTCATCCTCAGTAGGGACGACCGCCGAGACGTTACCGTTAAGCTCCTGCTGGCGAGCGCCGCCGAGCTCGGCGGAGGTAATGTCCTCGCCGGTAACCTCGCGGATGACGTTCGGTCCGGTGACATACATTTCCGCTTCCTTGTCCACGGCAATGACAAAGTCCGTGGTCACAGGAGCATAGACGGCACCACCGGCCGACTTGCCCATCATGATGGAAATCTGCGGGCTGCGGCCGGACAGCGGCAACTGACGGCGGGCGATCTCGGAGTACATGGCCAGCGAGGTCACCGCATCTTGGATGCGGGCGCCGCCGGAATCCTGGATACCGATGACCGGGCAGCCGATCTTGATGGCCATGTCCATGACCTCGGTGACCTTCTTGCCAAAGGTCACACCGACAGAGCCGCCGTAGACGGTTTTATCGTGAGCGTAGATACACACGGGACGGCCGGAGATGCGGCCATAGCCGGTGACCACGCCATCGGAATAGATGGCGTCAGGGTCACCTGGGGTCTTACCCAAGGAGCCGGTTTCGACGAAGGAACCCTCATCTAGCAATTCATTGATGCGTTGACGAGGCGTGGTGCGCCCAGCCTCGTCGCGGCGCTTGCGGGAGCGCTCACTGCCTGGGTCCTGCGCCTTTTCTAGACGCTCGCGCAGGTCAGCGAGTTTCTCAGCGGTTGTCTGCTTGGCCGCCACGTATCTTCTCCTCGATCCATTCGTCCATATGCTTGCCCACGATGCCGATGGCCGGCTCGTCTGGCACTGCAAGGTGATCGCCTTGCAGCTGCACAATTTCTAGATCCTTAACGATAACTCCCCAACCGCCGTCGGGGTCAATCTCAGCGTAGCGCGGCTCCAGCTCAATCGCACCGTCGTGCATGCGCTCAGAACGGAAAAGCAGAACCGGCACGGTGACATCGGCCCAGCGATGGAAGTCGATCTTAGCCAGAATCTGGTTATCCACGAAGGAAGCGCGCTGGTGCTCCAGTACGCCGGCGGCAAGGCCGTGCTCGGAGGCGTCGGTAGTAGCGAGGAACTCCGCCAACATGGTCATGAGCGCATCTTCGCCCATGGTCTCCAGCATCTCGTACGGCGGCTCGAAATCCAGGCCGTAGGTCTTCTTGGCAAAGGCCGCGTAGCGCTCCCACCGGGCACGGGTTTCTTCCGGGGTATCCGGCGCTGGGTTCGACGGCTGAGTGGTATCCAGCAGCGCGATGAACGCCACGTCCGCCGAATCCTGGCCACGCTGGGTGCGCTGATGCAGCTGATAGGCCACCTCGTAGGCCAGCGCGCCACCGAAGGACCACCCGCCGAGCACGACATTGCGGCCGCGCGCGTAGTGCAGAATGTCCTCGATATAAGCCTCGGCGCGTTCCTCCAGCGAGCCCTCAATGCGCTCTACGCCGTAGACCGCCACGTCCTCGGGCAGGCGGCGAGTCAGTGGCTGGTAGACCACAGTGGTGCCGCCGGCTGGGTGGAACATGAATACGGCCGGGCCATCAGCCTCACGCAGGACGCGGATATTGCCTTCTACCTCGGTCTCCAGTCCTTCGCGGACGAGGTCGGCCAAAGTCTCTAGCGCCTCGGCCTCGTGGACCTGCTGGGCGGTGACCTCGATGCCGGCACGCTCGGTGAGGCGCTCGGCAATCTGGGTGGCAACCTCGTCGCTTACCTCAGGCAGCGCCGAGGTAACGCCCGCAGCTGCCTTTCCAGTGAAGGTGGCCCAGGTGCCAAAGACCATGCGCTCCGAGGCATCACGCGGGGCAACGCCGACGCCCTGGCCGGGTTCGTCTTCTTCTGGTGCAGGCGTATCCGCAGAAGCAATGTCGCTGGTATCCACGCTGCCGCCGGCGACGGCCTCTTCCACCATGGCAATGACGTCAGCCAAAGAGGCATCACGTAGCGCCTGCACCTGCAGCGGCGGGATCTGGAAGTCATTTTCCACGCGGTTCTTAATGCGCATGCCCATTAGGGAATCCAGGCCCAAGTCAATGAGCGGCAGCTCGCGCGGCAGGTCAGAGACGTCATAGCCCATGGATTCCGACACGATGAGTGCGAGGCGGTCTTCCACGGTTTCCTCCGCAGGATCCCAGCGCACAGCATCAACTTCTGCGGTTACTGCAGGCTCGCTTTCAGGTACATCGGCTACGCCCGGGATAGGCGCCGCGCCCAAGTCCAAGGCGGAGGCAAAGCCTTCCGCCAGGAGCTCCGTCTGTGCGCCACGGACGGCGTAGACGGCTACGGACATACCACCGATGGACTGGCTTACCACCGTGGTGACCTCACCGCGCGGTGGCAGGTCGGCATGTTCCTCGGTGGCAATGATGCGCGCCCCAGGCTTGACGGCCTCGGCCGCCGCCTCCACGATGGCCAGCGCAGATGGCGCCTGATCCGCATTGGTAGAGAAGGCAACCTTGCCCTCTGGCAGATTGACGCGTGCGCCCGGCAGGCCGGATACGCCGGCCGACGGACGCGCGTTGGTCCAGAAGCGCTGGCGGTTGAACTGGGTATAGGGCGCCTCCACGCGCGCGCCAGAGCCAAAGACCGCTCCAAAATCCACCGGCATGCCGGCGACATAGAGCTTGCTGAGCAGGTCCAGCAACGACTCGGTGGCATCCACCTTGCGCTTCAGGGCATACAGCAGCTGCGCATCGGCCTTGCCCACGGCGAAGGCGGTGGACATAAGGCCCATCAGCGCCACCGGGTTCGGCGAGATTTCTACCAGCTGGGTGTGGCCGGCGTTGAAGGCTGCCTCGGTGGCATCCTGCAGGTAGACCGAGTGGCGGGTCATGCGCAGCCAATAGTCCTCATCGTGCACGGTGGTACCAGGACGATAAACCTCGCCCTTATCTACGGAGGAAAACAGCGGAGTGTGCAGCGGCTTGGCTTCCATGCCGGCGATGGCTGCATGCAGCTCGCCCAGGATGGGGTCCACGGCCGAGGTATGCCCGGCGGCCTTCACATTGAGCGCACGGGCGAACTTGCCCTCGCCGTCGAGCTTTTCCACCAGGTCCAGCACCTCTTGGCGGGGGCCGCCCACGGTGGTCATACCGGGTCCGGTATACACGGCGGGTTCGATATTGCCGTCGAGCGCGGCAATATCCTCGGCCGAGAGCTCTACGACGGCCATGGCTCCTTGCTCGGCATCGCTTAGCGACGCCTCGCCCTCACCCATCAACCGCGCACGGTGGCAGGCAATGACCATGGCGTCCTCTGCGGAGATGCCGCCTGCGGCATAGGCCGCGGCAATCTCGCCCATGGACATGCCCATGACGCCGGCCGGGTGCACGCCAAAGGAAGCGAGCAGGTCCGTCAATGCAATCTGGATAGCGGTAATGGCTACCTGGGCGGTCTCGGTGTCATAGGTTTGGGCATCGTCGTTGACGATATCCAGGATGGACCAGCCGGACTCAAAGTCCACGATGGCATCCAGCTCTTCCAAGCGAGCCTTGAACTGCGGCGAGATCGCAATCATGTCTTTAGCCATCTTGCGGTACTGGGATCCGAAACCGGAGTAAACAAATACGGGTCCCGGAACCTGCGGGGAATCCGCAGCGGCGATGCCAACGGAAACCTTTCCCTCAGCTACCTGGCGCAGGCGCTTGACCGCTTCCTCGGTGGAGCTAGCAGTCACGACGGCGCGGGAGCGGGAGTGGTTGCGGCGGGCGACGGTTCGGGCGACGTCGACAAGCGCGGGCTTTTCCGCCTCAATGAAGTCTGCCAACAGGGCCGCAGCGCGTGCCCGGCGCGAAGGCAAAAGGCCAGAGACCGGCAACGCGACCGTTTCGGTGGAAAGCTGCGGCGCGCGTTCGGCCGGGGTACCGCGGTAATCGGTGAGTACGACGTGCGCATTGGTGCCGCCGAAACCAAAGCCAGATACACCCGCGATTTTGCGCCCGGAGTACTCGGGCCACTCGCGCGGATCCTCGACTACCTCGAGGTGCTCGGCCTCGAAATCGATATAACGATTCGGCGCCGAATAGTTGATATTGGCCGGAATTACGTCATTGCGCATGGCCTGGATGACCTTGATGAGGCCGACCACGCCTGCGGCGGATTCAGAGTGGCCGATATTGGTCTTGGCAGAGCCGAGCAAAATAGGAGTTTCGACCCCGCGGCCCGCACCGAGCACGCGGCCCAAGGCGGAGGCCTCGATCGGATCGCCCAGAATGGTGCCGGTGCCGTGGGCCTCAATATAGTCCACGTCCTGTGGATTTACGCCCGCATCAGCATAGGCGCGGCGCAGCACGTCCTCCTGTGCCTCCGGGTTCGGGGCGGTCAGACCATTGGAGTGGCCATCGGAGTTGACGGCAGAGCCCTTGATGACGGCCAAGATATCGTCGCCATCGGCTTCCGCATCCTCCAAGCGCTTGAGCACGAGGACACCGGCGGCGTCGGCGCGCACGATGCCATCGGCGTCGTCGGAAAAAGCGTGAATGGCGCTCGTTGGAGAGGTAACGCCCAACTCCGAGAAAGCCGTGGACGCATGCGGGGCGGCCAAGATATTCACGCCACCGGCCAGCGCCACGTCCGCGCTCCCCGTGCGCAAATCCTTCATCGCCTGGTTCACCGCTACGAGGGAGGAAGAGCAGGCCGTATCCACGTTGATGGAGGGGCCACGGAAATCCAGGGCGTAAGAAATGCGGTTGGCAACCACAGCCGAGGAAATTCCGGTCAGCGCATACGGGTGCATCTCGGCGGAATCGGCGCCGATGAGCATGCCGTAGTCATTATTGGTCGAGCCCATGTACACACCGGTCTGCGTTCCCCGCAGCTCATTGGCGGGAACACCAGCGTTTTCTAGCGCTTCCCACACCAGCTCCAACAGGATGCGCTGCTGGGGATCCATGTTGGCAGCCTCAAGCGGGGATAGCCCGAAAAATTCCGCATCAAAGGAGGCGATGTCTTCAAGGTAACCGCCATCGGTATTTTGCTGAGCGATCTTCTCGCTCATTACTGGATCGGCGGAGTATTCGGACCACCGACCCACTGGCAACGGGCCGGTGCCTGCGCGGGATTCCGCCAACATAGACCAGAACTCCTGGGCATTCTTGGCGCCCGGGAAGCGGCCGGAAAGACCAATGACCGCAATGTCGGATCCCTGCGCGATCCGCGGGGCGCGCTCTTCCGGCTGGGACGCCGCCGGTGCGTTCAGCAGGCGGTCCGCCAGCAGCTCGATGGTGGGATACTCATATGCCACGGTGGCATCGAGGCGGGTGCCCAGAAGGTTTTCCAGCTCGCCGGATAGCACTACAGCATCCCGCGAGGAGAGGCCATAATTTTCCAAAGGCTTGGAATCTAGGATCTCTTCGGCGGAAACACCGGTGGCCTGGGCGACCCAGTCACGCAGCCATGCTCGCAGTTGCTCGATGGTCATAAAAAGGTCTTTCGTTACGGAAAAATACTAAATAGCAAAGGGGTATATCGCTATATTTTGTCACTTTGTTAGCGATATATCAGAATCCCACATAATTCTTCTTGGCTACGCGGCGCGCAATCTTGCCGGAGGACGTGCGGTTGATTTCGCCAGGTGCCTTCCACACGATGTCATCCGGAGTGATGCCGTGGTGGGCAGTGACCGCGGTGCGAATGGCCTCGGTTGCCTCGGCATCGTCGGACGGCTGCGCATCATCGGCGCGCTCCACCAGCAGGACGAGGGACTCAGAGTCGTTACCTTCCACGGAGAAGGCTGCGACGGAATTCGGGCGAACCTGCGCGGAAGCTGCTTGCACCGTGCCCTCAATATCCTGCGGATAATGGTTGCGCCCAGCAATGACGATGAGATCCTTCAGGCGGCCGGTGATATACAGTTCCCCATCCACGATGGTTGCCAAGTCTCCGGTGGCCATCCAGTGATCGTCTTCCGGCAGGCCATCTTGTTGACGCTCACCCAGCGTATTTCGGAAGGTCGCAGCAGTTTCCTCTGGGCGGTTGAGGTAGCCGGTGGCCATATTGGGACCGTGGACCCAGATTTCTCCGATAACGCCGTCCTTCACCTCGGCGCGAGTTTCCGGATCCACAATGGCGAGGTGCTGATGCGGCACGCACTGTCCATTGGAGGCGTAGGCAACGGTCTCTTCGGATTTATCCTCGATGACGGCGCGACCTGCAGCTAGCTCCGCGCGGTTAAAGTGCGCGATGACCGGGCGCTTGTCAGTTTGCGGGGTAGACACAAGAAGCGCCGCTTCTGCCAGACCATAGGACGGGCGCAGTACGGAACGGTCCACGCTGAAGGCTTCGAGGAAGGAATCCACGGCAGATTCGGTAACCGGCTCGGAACCGATAATGATGCCGACCACGTGCGAGAAATCTGCATCCTCGGCATGGCGAGCGGCGAGTTCCAAGGCAAAGTTCGGGATGGCGGCATAGGTAGCCTGCTTGCCGGCGGTAAGGCGCCGGACCCAGCGATCTGGGTGCTGGATGAAATCGCGCGGGGTCATCATCTCGAAGTCGAGGCCCAAGATGGTAACGAATACGGCCAGGATAATGCCCATATCATGGTGCATCGGCAGCCATGAAACGATGCGGGCAGGCATCTGCAGCTGCAGTGCCTGGAAGATCTGTGCCACGTTGGTAATAATCGCGCGATTGGTGAGCTCCACGCCGGCCGGGGTACGGGTGGAACCGGAGGTGTACTGCAGGAAGGCAGTGTCCTCTGCGGTTCCCTCCACAGGAGTCCAGGAGGACGCCAAAGAATCAGGAAGGGCGTCGAGGGAAATGATGCGCGGGCGGTCGCGTTGAGCGGAAAAGTACGTGCGCACTGCCGCCGCCGATACGCGGTTAGTTACCACAATAGACGGTTCACAGTCACCAAATACGGCATTAAGGTGGTCCGAGTGCCCTGGTTCGTTGGGGTCATACAGCGGAATCGGCACCATGCCCGCATAAAGAGCACCCAAGAAGCCGAAGACGTATTCCGGCGAATTACCCGCCAAGATGGCCACGCGGGTACCGGGCTCTGCCACCTGCTGCAGGCGCGCCGCCACCACCTTGATGCGGTTATTGACCTGTGCGCGGCTAAGCTCCCGGCAGGTTTCCTCCTCACCGTAGATCCACTGGCGCATCACCACGCGGTCTGGTTCGGTCTCCGCTTGAAAGAGCTTCTCTGCCAACTGGGCCAAGGTGAACTCGGGCGCTAAAAACTGCCCCATCTGCGCTTTCAGATCCATCGATTCTCCTTAGGTAAATGGTTTCGGTAATAAAACTATCGGAGTTGGGGGAATGGTTGTTACGCGGCGTCGATAAGCTGGCGGGCCCAGCCCACTACCCATTGGTTCGCAGTCGTGCCATCGATAACGCCACTATTGGAGGCGTACTGCGCATGCACGCCATTCGCGGCAATCAAACCCTGCGCGCGCTCAAGTGCATTGGTCACGTTTGGCGGGGCATCACACACCGAATCATTGGGCGCGCAAATCTGGAAGGTGCGATCCGCGAGGCTACCGAACCCATTCTGGCGCGCACCACGCATGGAAGCACCCGGCACGATGGGCTGAACCAATCCGGATACCGGCTGAAGGGCAATTTCAGCGCCGACGCCACCCACCTTGCGACCCGGGTTTTGCCCGACGCCATTTTGGCGGCGGCCGTCTGCGATAAGGGCCACGCCTGCGATTGATTCCGCCGGAACCACGCCCTGGCCGCCACCAATCTCATCGGCAACGTCGCCAGCAATCACGGCGCCCTGAGAAAAGCCGCTCACAATGAACTTGGTAGCTGGGCAGCTTTGGTGAACGCTACGTAGCTCGTCATTCATCTTGGCGGTTCCCTCATTGCGGGAATCGTCGTAGCTCATCTCATGTCGCGCATTAATGTTTTTAAATTGCGCGGTATAGGGCAGGGTCCAGACCTTTACGTCGTCCCCGTAGGCCTCCTGCAACGGCTTCGTAATAGACAGCATGAACGAGCGCGGGTTGGCAGAAGGATTAATGGGGTCGTCGTCAGCCGCTGACTCCCAAGTACCCGGGGCAGAAATGAACTCCACACGCGGGCACCACTCAGGCTGCTGCGGTTGCGGCGGCGCAGCCTGCTCCGTGGTGTGCGGAGCCGGGGAATCAGTGCCTTGGTTAAGGTAACGCGACGCGCCCACGCCAATGACAGCTAAGACGACGAGGGCCGCGACAACGGTAATAATTTTTCGCATGGATTAGTTGTACCAGGTAAACCTAGCAAATCCCTGAACGTGCGGAATCCTTGATGAGCTGGGAAAGCTCCTCAAAACTCTGCGTGGTGCGCTGCTGCTCGATGAGCTGGCCGGCAACCGCAGAAATGGTGACCTCATTCTCGTCACAGGCCGCTTTGCCGGCTCCAAGGAGCTGATCCTCTACGCCATCGACGTTAACACCGCCGTCCTTGAGCTTGTCCAAGTACTTGGCGTCCGGTTCCGGCATCTCAGCGGACGGGATTTCAGAGATCTCACGCGCACCGCGGTCTTCTTGCGACTTAGAGGTGGCACTCTCCGAAGAGGAAGGGACATCGGACTCCCGCTCGAGAGGCGCGACCTCGGTCTCTTGCGACGGTTCGCTATCCACCGTGGCGGAATCGCAGCCCGCAAGACCCAAGCACAGCGCCGCGCCCGCAACTACTAGCTTGCGCATAGCTACTTCTTCTCGGTTCGAACCTGGCCGAGGACCTCGCTAATCTTGCCGTGCTGGAATTCCTGGCTCAGGCCGCCAGCGGCAATCTCGGAGTAGTCAGAAGTAGGCCAGCCGAACTCGCCCTGCTCCCAGCCAGCCTGGCCCCAGCGGTCCATGATCTTGCCCTTGATGATGTAGTGCGCGCCCGACTTCGGGGACCAGTAGATGTTGCCTTTTTCAAAGGCCTGGAAGAAGCCGCCATTAACGGCGTTCTCGCCGGACTTCGGGAAACCAAGCGCAGATTCAGCGCCGCCCATGTCCTTGTACTTGGCGCCGATAGCACCATGGACTACTTGGTTGGAGCCGTCCGGATTACGGGTCAGGACGCCATTCTGGAATTCCTGCATGTAGCCCTCACCAACCTTCTTAACCGGGCCGGTCGGGTACTTCAGGTCGCCCTTTTCGTAGCCGTTCTTGCCCCAAGCCTGGAACATATCGCCGGTAATCTCCCAAGCACCGGTCTCCGGGGACCAGTAGATGGAGCCGTGCTCGAAGTGCACGAAGCGACCCTTGCCGTCCGGGGTCTTAGACTCGCCGGTCTTAGGGAAGCCCAGCCAGGAGGTAGGCCCGCCGATTTCGGCGTAGCGGGCACCAATGCGGCCGAAGAGGGCGTGCGCACCGGTATCCGGGGACCAGTAAGCGGTACCAGACTCGAAGTCCTGGGCCTTGCCCTTCTTGGCGACGTCGTACTCGTTATTCAAGCAAGAGCCAATGATGCCGCTCTTGGTTTCCTTGGCGATAGCACCGATAGCCTCGCAGTCCGCACCGCGATCAGCCTTGTCCATCTCGAGGGCATCTGCGATGTAGGGCCATGCCTGCTGCATCTCAAACTGCCAGTATTCCCAGCTGTGCACACCGGATGGGCGGAACTTAGTCACGGGGTCAATCTTGACGCGCTTCGCATAATCAACAAAAGTCTGGGTCGACATACGGGAGATGACCTCTAGGCCCATGCCGGCGAGGTTTGCTTGACCCTTGGCCACGGAGTTGGCGTTGCCAAAGTCATCCTTGCCCGAACCCGCAGAGACGTATACCTTCATGTCCTTCAGGTTTTCAATGCCCAGCTTTGGATCATGGTCAATCCAGTTTTGAGAGCCCGGCTCGCCCCACATCTTGCGGGAATCATAACCGCCGGCATCAAGCTGCGAAGCCATGATGGCTTCCGGCATGCCGCGCGTAGTGGTGTCCAAGTAGCCGGAGAAGGAGCCCACGAAGTTAAACAGGTGCGGGTTACGCTCAGCCAAGTTCATCGCGGCGGTGCCGCCCATGGACAGGCCAGTGACCGCACGCTTGTGGTTCGAGCGGTACTCATTGTCCAAAATGGGGATCAATTCCTTGGTCAGGAAGGTCTCCCACATGTAGTGCTTACCGCGGTCTGCCTGCTCCCAGTCCGAGTAAAAGGAAGATTCGCCGCCTACCGGCATAACTAGGTTGACGTTACGGTCAGCGTACTGGTTCAAAATATTGGTCTCGATGGTCCAGCCGGACTCATCGTCACGTGCACGTAGGCCATCCAGAGCCCATACTTCTGGGAACTTCTTTTCCGGGTGGGAGTACCAGTCACGAGCCAGCTGGATTTGCACCTTCTGCTCTTTATCCGGCATGGCTGCGGAGTTGATGTAGACCATCAGGTGGCGGTTGGTCAGGTACTCCACACGGTTGATCTTCACGCCCTCCGGCAGGCCCTTAACATCCGGGTATTCAGTGTTCAGCGGGGTGCGAGCGGGCGGATCCTTCGGTGCGAAGTGGTCGGACAGGCTGGAATCGCCGCCGATTGCGGAAGAGAGATCGCCTACGGAAGATTGTGCGGTGGCGTTTGGCAGCAGCGCCAAACCCACGGCGATAGCGGTAGGTACTGCGGCCACTGCAAGGCCCTTGCGAGCTTTGCTCGGGGAAGTGCTTTTGCGCATAGGTAAACGTCCTTGAAGATTTGCCGCGGTACCTTTCCGAGGGTTCCCCTCCCCCGGACCGATGCCTGCGGCGTGAGCTGTCTATCGTGTGCTCAAGTTTAAGTTGAACTTGAGACTTACGCTAGACTGACACGCCGCTACATTGCCGGGGAGTTGCCCGGGGTGTCCTGTCCGCTCACACGGTACAGGTGCTCGTTGACAAACTCGCCGACGCCCCAGCGTGCCAGCTCGCGGCCGTAGCCGGAGCGGTTCACGCCACCGAATGGCAGGCCTGCTGCGGTTACCGACGCCTCGTTGACAAACGTCATGCAATCGTTGAGCTGGTTTGCCACCTCGAATGCGGCATCCAGGTCGGTGCCCCACACGGAGCTGGACAGACCATACTCCGAGTTATTGGCGATCTCGATAGCCTCTTCAACATCCTTGGCCTTGTAGACAATGGCCACAGGGCCGAAGATCTCGTTGCAGCCAACGTCGGTGGATGGGTCGACGTCGGTAAGCAGCGCAGGCTCCATGTAGGCGCCCTCGCGATCGATCTTCTTGCCGCCTACGCGAATCTTGGCGTCACCATTGGCCGTAGCCTTTTCCAGGCGCTCCACAATCTCATCGCGAGCATCGATGGAGGACAGCGGACCAATGTCGGCATTCTCGTCGTCATAAGTGCCAACCTTCATGGCCTCAATCTTCTTTTCCAGGTACTCCACGGTGCGGTCGTAGAAGTCCTCCAGAACGATAAGGCGCTTTGGCGCGTTGCAGGCCTGGCCGGTGTTGTACATGCGGATCAGGTTGTACTGATCCAGTACCCACTCCAAGTTCTCATCATCAATAACCAGGAACGGGTCGTTGCCGCCCAGCTCCAGCACGGACTTCTTGTAATTTTCACCGGCGGTCTTGGCCACGGCAGAGCCCGCACCCTCCGAACCGGTCAGCGAAACACCCTTGATGCGCTTATCCGCTACAAAAGCATCCATCTGGGAACCGGAAGCGTAGATGTTGATGTACGCATCCTTCGGCAGACCAGCCTCTTCCAGGATGTCCTGACATGCCTGGGAAGAAAGCGGGCAGATGGAAGCGTGCTTGAGGACAATGGTGTTACCCAGCAGCAGATTAGGCGCCGCGAAGCGGGCTACCTGGTAGTACGGGAAGTTCCACGGCATGATGCCGAGCAACGGGCCGATCGGCTCCTTGCGCACTACGGTCTTGTCGGCATTCTGTGCCGGCAGGTACTCATCGGCAAGCAGCTCGTGCGCGTGCTCGGAGTAATAGCGGTAAATATCGGCAACAATCTGTACCTCGGCCTTGGCCCAACGGGTCAGCTTGCCCATCTCGCGGCCGATATGATCGGCCAATTCATCAATGCGCTCTTCATAAAGATCAGCTGCGCGGGACAAAACCGCAGCGCGCTCTTCGATGCGAGTGCGGCGCCATGCCTCGTAGGCCGCGGTGGAGCGGTCTAGGATGTCATCGCGCTGTGAATCATCGATACGTTCAAACTGGTCTTCACTTTTGCCTGTGTTTGGATTCTCAATAGCGAACATGGTCCCTTTTTAACTTCAAAACACACTTCCCGCAATGCTTTACTTCGGGTCTTTCCAAATTTGAATGAACACGTCAGAACTATGACTGTGGTCCGCAGAGAGTGCGACCCCACCTTTTGCATACCAAAGCGCCTTACCTTGGAAGCAAAATGTTTACTAGGCAAAACTTTGGCAGAATGCCCCTGATTCTAGCTAGCCCGTCCGTTTCCACTCAGAAGCAAAACCAATCCGCCCCAACGGCGGTGGAATATGTACCTACAGCTATTGCGAGCATATGAATCCCTTGTTAATATACCAGAGTCATTACCCACGCATTTGAAGGAATTGCAATGGACGTACTGCTCCAAATCAATGAAATTGTTTCCGGTCCCATCAAGGATCTTCTGGTTCACATCTCGGGAGGAAGCTTCCCTGACATAAAACTGCCTAATATTTCCTTGCCAGAGGTAAGCCTCCCTGAACTGCCTCCAATGTCTTCTCCGACCTACCCAGAAGAAGTTAACGTCGAAGTAGGCGGATCCTCCTTCGGAGATCTGGGCTCCTCGGAGTTCCTCAACGATAACGGTTCCTCCGAGTTCCTGAATGAAACCGGCTCTTCGGAACTGCTCAACGGCACCGGATCGTCGGATTTCTTCAACGAAAACGGCTCTTCCGAACTGCTGAATGATTTCCAGTCCTCCGAACTGGACTTGAGCGCCCTAGGCAGCATCCTGGGTGGCTAAATTCCACCGACGTAATCAGCAGTCCTTTCGAAATATGTGATTTGCACCAAAAGCTGCTGAGACAAGTTTTCTAGTTGGGATAGAATTTTAGATTCTATCCCAACTTTTGTTTTCCTTTAATGAGGATTCCTACTCGCGCGCTAACGGGCAGAAGAGGATGCGGACATTTTTAGGAATATTCAGAGTAATAGCTTGCGTCGGCGTTAGTTGATGCTTAATCTGTCGAACTCAAGCTTGGTTCTTCGTTCGTTGTAGGAGCCGACATATTCATGAATCGCTTTCTCTAATTCTTCACGATGGCGCCACTCACGCCCATAGAACATCGCATTTTTCATTCGGCCGAACAACCCCTCGCACACCGAATTGTCGGGTGAGCACCCTTTCTTCGACATTGAACGAGCAAAACCGATGTCTCGGGAGGCTTGGAACCAACTATTACCTCGATAGTGACAACCCCGATCGGAACGGATCACTAATCTTGTCAGGTCCGGCTTCATCGTGCATGGTCTTCGTGCAGGCTCGTTTACCGATCCAACCCAAAAATATCGTGAGAAACGATTGACTCCAAGCTCTATTGAAGCCGCGTGAAGTGAGAAGTCTCCATTACTCTCATAGAGGGCCACAGCATGACCTTTGAACTGTTCGGAAAACCTAGGCAGGGCGGTCGATTACCTTTCTTCCCAACTCAACCGAGCTAAATGTCAGGTGTCTACCAAACAGGGGTCAGGTCCAATACCTATAAACCTAACCCCACACACAAACAACTTGAGACGCTCGGCTGTTTGCGTTCAGTAGCGCTCATCAAACCCCACTTTCCTTCCTCATGGAATCGTTGAGACCAAGCATAGACGCACTTTTTCGAGTTCAGCGACAACTCGGCTGCAACGGCATCAGGAGACGGGATCTGTCCCGTTAGATCCGGGCAATTTTGAATGGGGCGAAAGCCGCCGTATGGAAAAAGCCATTAACCAACTAGCAGTGGCGAACCCAGCCGTTTCTCAGATTAAGCGTAAAGCAAACCCTCGCACACAAACAATCGGACGCCCCGGGCCTTCACGAAACATTGGATTAGGCCACCCCAAAGCGTTAGAAACCGAGCACAATCTCACCCAGCCAGTCAGCTCAGGGCGGGAAAAGAAACGAAGCTAAACCAAACCCAGGATACTTGGTATCTTCAGCAGCTATACGCTAACACCTCTGCTCCAGCACTATTTGGCGCCCGCGCTAGCCTCTCTCCGAAGTCACTGGCATCGAGAGCAGAAATCTACAACTTCCAAATGGAACTGGCAACCGCGGAACTACTCCTAAATTTCCTACTGTCTTCGTCAACTCCTGCCGAGAAATGGATTTCTTCTATGCCACCGTAATAGATAACAGTGAAACGCCATTCCATTTAGCGCCATCCTCACGAAAGCCCTAGCACCATCCATTTGAGAGCCCAGTGAAAGAAACACGACACCCTCGGCCGAGCCTCACCCCAAAACAGGAGACGCTCCAGCCACATGACGATCGATTGTCACTCCGATAACACTAATAACACTAATATTGTACACTTTTCAAACCGCTCAATTTGTACTATTCCCAGGTACTCATTATTCTTACAGTAAAAGTTCGATCCCGACGAACTTCACCAACTAAGTTCCCCTACCCTCGGAAGATATGAAACATTTAAAAACAAAAATTGCCGCCGCCTTCTTTACCCTCACCACCGGCCTAACAATGGCCCAGAGTGCTAACGCTGCTCAGGGACAAGAGATGGTCACTTTCGGTGATTCTTTCACCGCCAATGGAGGCGCTCCAGGCGACCGCGGAGCCCCAAGCCCCTACAAACCGTATATCAACATCCACCCTTGTTTTAACGACAAGCGAAACTGGGCACACCAAACCGCCAAGAACCTCAACCACTCTATTGCGGACTATTCTTGCAACGGGACCAGCTACTGGCTCGACGCTTACGTCAACAATGCCATCGAAACTGGAAACATTGGCCAAAACACCAAAGAAGTTGTCTTCATGTACGGTGGCCTCCAACCTGACACTTATGTAGATGCCCTTGCTAATGCCACTCTCCCTAACATTCCCAAGGGATCAAACTACCGCGGACTACTCGGCTACCAGTTCAACAAGATCCGCAAAGTAGCCCCCAACGCACGCATCACCATGGTTAACTACACCCCCATGACCGTGAATGACACTTTATGCGCCATTAACCATGGCAATTACATCCTTCCCATTTCCTTCCCAGGAGCCACCCTCGCAGAAGAAGAATTCAACCGAGAGATTGGACGCGCTGCGCACGCACTCGGCGCTAACTTCATTAATCTCCATGACCAAGCCAAAACCCATGACACTTGCCAGCCAGACACCTCCCAACGCTGGGCTGTAGCAGTTCAAACACCAACTGCGCCATCTGTCATGCCCATGCATCCAACAGATGTAGGACACGACGGCATGGCCCGAATCATCACCCAAGAACTCCAAAACCACTAGCAGATCAGGCACGGTTCCCTATCAGACCAACTAGAAATCTGGCAGGGAACATCTGCATTTAAACGGAAACGGAAAATGAAAACTTACACCAAAATCTCTGCAGTAGCCGCCGCAACCGCAGCTCTCATCGCAGGACAGACCTCCGCCCTCGCCGCAACACCAGGCAACACCGTCCTCACCGGTGACAGCGTAGTAGCCAACCCAACCGTGCCTGACTACTGGAAGAATAAAGCAAACATCAAAGTAAACACCGGTGTCGGCTGTGTTACAGACGGGGCCATCGCCGACGAAATCGCCAACGCATCCGGCGGCGCACACGTCGACCAGTACCAATGCGCAGGTGCCTCCTTTTCCACCGGCGGTGTACATATCGACAATGCCCTGCGCACCGCAGCTCAACACGGTGACCTCAACCCACAAACAAAAAACGTGGTCATCGTCGCAGGAGCCAATGACACCTATCCCTACGGCCCCGACGTCCAAGCATCAGACCGCGCAATCCGCGACGGCCTCCGCAATGCCATCAACATCGCCCACCACCACGCACCCAACGCCAAAGTCATGGTAGTCGGCTACCCCCACATCTCTTTCAACAACATGTCCTGCTACAACAGCGGACTCGGCTCATCCAACCCCTTCCCCATCCCGGCCGGCAACACTGCAGGTACCGAGCAGCGCCTACAGAACACACTCCGCGAAGTAGCACAACAAAACAACGCCACCTTCCTCGACGCGTGGCCAATGTCCGAAGGCCACGACGCATGCTCCCCCGACCGCTGGTGGGTAAACCTCGTCGACATTATGCCACCAGCACCAGGCAATCTTCCTCTCCACCTCAATGCTCACGGCACTCATGCCTACGGCCAATTCATCGGACACAACCTCGCTAAGTAACCCAAACAACAAAGTTTCCCGTGCAACCCTAAAATGCACGGGAATTTCTCGTCTAACAAGGAAAACACCTATGAAAACCACAAAAATCAGCACAGCGTTCGCCGCCGCAGCACTAACAACCACACTCCTAGCCCCCACCGCACAAGCCCTCCAGCCTGGAGACAAATACGTAGCACTCGGCGACTCCTATGAAGCGTCCTGGGTTTAGTTCCGCTTCTTTTACGGCCCTGTGTTGATGGGCTGGGTGAGATAGTACTCGGTTTCTACTTCCTGTGGGGTGGCGTAGTCCAATGCTTCGTGAAGTCGCTTAGTGTT